>JAUSMA010000070.1 GCA_030645475.1 Nitrospirota bacterium | reverse complement strand
GCGGGCGATGTCGATCCGCGAGTCATGGAGGAAGGCACATTGAAAGCGATGAATATCGGCCCCAAACGGCGTCCTATGGCTTGGGTAAAGGACATGGTCACGGCGCCCCTAGGGTCCAGATGCCATCCCGCTCAACATACCTCGTCACTCTGTGTTCTTCTTTGTCCTCCTTCTTCAAATCTCGCTCTGTAAAGCGGAATAACAGTGCGGGCCCAGAAATGCACCGTGTGTCGTGAATATCTCCGGGTAGATACACCTGAACCTGTCCGGGGCGTACCAGCGTGGAATCCCTTTTCACGAGTTTCACGCTACCATCCGATTCCTCGATCCGAGCATAGGTTCCCATCTCGACTTCGCCTTTCTGGATCGCATAGATGACCCACCCTCTGCCGTGGTCATGGGGTGGCCTGTAGAGCCCCGCATGTTCCGTGTGGGCTAACAGCACGAACCCTTGTGTCGGATCCCGGTACATTTCGTTGTAGGCCGAAGCTTCCCGGTGCAGTGCCGCCAACCATTCCTCCTGGGATGGCGTTTTGACGAGTTCCTCCAACTGCTGGCGACAACCTGCGACCACTTCGGAGGTAAGAGGTCCCCAAATCTGCCTAACCCCCTCAATAAACTTTTCCAGCGAATTCTTAGCCATGTGTTTCCTTTCAGTTCGGCGTGGATGGACCCGGTTCAATCGATAGTCGAAGTATAAGTAACGTACACACATGGCGTAAGACGCACTGATTGCATAGTGTCATTGCGTTTGACGCCATATCTCGACATAATCGATGCATGTCGCGACCCGATTTCAATTTGCTTGTCACTCTTGATGTGTTGCTCGCGGAAGGCAACGTGACGCGTGCCGCCCAACGGTTGCGGCTTAGCCCGTCGGCGATGAGCCGGGCGCTGGCGCGATTGCGTGAGACGACGGGCGATCCGCTGCTGGTCAGGGCCGGACGGGGTCTCGTTCCCACACCTCGGGCGCTCGAACTCCGAGAGCGAGTCAGTCAGCTCGTGCAGGACGGAGAAGCGGTTCTACGACCTGCCGAGAAGCTCAACCTCAAGCAGATAGTCCGAACGTTCACATTGCGGACCAGCGAAGGCTTTGTGGAGAACTTCGGACCGGACCTCATCGCTCGCGTCGGCGAGGAAGCTCCCGGCGTGCGGCTGCGCTTCGTGCAGAAGCCAAGCAAAGATAGCACGCCGCTTCGCGACGGGGCCGTCGATCTGGAAACAGGTGTTGTGGAGAAGACCACGGCTCTGGAACTGCGTGTACAGGCATTGTTCCGAGACCGTTACATTGGCGTCGTGCGAAAGGGGCACCTGCTGAGCAAGGGAAAGATCACGCCCTCCCGTTATGCCGCCGGCAGACACATCTGCGTCTCGCGGGAGGGTCTCGACAGGGGACCGATTGATGAAGCCTTGAAGCCGTTTAGGCTGGAGCGGGAAATCGTTACAATCGTCGGTGGCTTTTCCACCGCGCTGGGCCTGGCTCGAGCCTCCGACCTGATCGCCAGTGTGCCCGAACGCCACACCGGCAACCTGCGCGCCGGAATGCATAGCTTCCCCCTTCCGGTCTCCGTCCCGGAGTTCACGGTTTCATTGCTCTGGCACCCGCGGCTGGATGCTGATCAAGCGCATCGCTGGTTGCGCGGCCACGTTCGGAATATCTGTGCGGCGATCCGCTGAAGGACTGAGTCGCCCCAAATTTTCCAGCAGAACTCAGCCCTAAAGGTGGGTGTTTGACCGCCTGGAGCATCTGAACAGACTTTGTGCCCCTGAAGACAACAATGTCTGCTTTGGCAGAGGGGTGGTCAATCGCAGCGAGTCTTTGAACTTCCGCACTTGGCCGATGGCAGTCCTCGACCCTTAGCCGAAGTCCACGACCGAAGGCTATCAGGTGTTCCAATCGAATGACGGCGTCATCGGGATCTCACGGGGTGTAAAAGAAAGAACAACAATCGCCGCAGCTTCTTTATGAAGGGCGGCAGACAGCTTAGACAGATCTTGAAAGTCGGCGATGTGGTTATCCGCAGAAAGGCCTGTCCTGGTAGCAGTGTGGTAGCAGATGCAGATGATGAAAGCAGAAAATGATGGCTCGTCGCTTCCTCCAATGACAAGATGGGTTGCTCGATCGTGACCGTGCCGTCTTCGGTGATGAGTTGATCCAGGTTGTATGGATGAGCTGGGACGGTCGGGGCGCTATGAAGAGTGGATGCACCCGAAAGACAATGAGACACCAGATTAATCAAACAGCGGATGAAGGCTCGTATGACGAAGATTCTTGTCATAGACGATGATGTCCGCGACCGAGGCCTCCTAGCTGCCGTCCTCGAGGAAAGAGGATATGAAGTTATTTTGGCAGATAATGGTGGGGCAGGGTTGACGTTATGTCACCGGCGAACTCCTGATGCTGTCGTGTTGGACCTCAACATGCCTGGAATAGACGGTCGGAGCTTACTGCAGCAATTGCGGATACTGCACCCCACCCTACCGGTCGTAGTTTTTAGTGGACACAGCACTGAAGAGGTTGAGCAAGAGATGCTGAGCCAGGGCGCCACGGCCTTTATTCAGAAGGCATTTTCGCTCGATCAACTTGGGTTGGCATTGCAGGAGGTCCTACCCTCTCCCCACTCAAGCTGATAGCTGATTCGCATACAAGACGACTCAGACCCACTCCAGCCAAGCGTAGCGCGAAGCGAGCACCATCTCGAATGAACGGCCGTTTTCCGGCGTGGAGATGGCCTTAGCGACTGTCGCAACCTGGCCGATAGCGGTCATCGCGCGAGGAAAGCTACCCAGCGAGTGCTACATAACTAATAAGTCTTTCGCAAGCGGCCCAACTATCCGAACAGATCCATCTGGGTTGGCTGCGGCGGTTCGATGTCTAGCGTGGGTGCAGCAATGGGTGTCGCTGTGGTGGGTTCGGCTGGTTTGGTATTTCGGTCCAGAAACTCTCTAAGTTTTTTGAAGTCTTCGCGAAGCGGTTCGAACATGCTGCCTTGGTGCAGGGCTGCGGCTGGATGCAGGAGGGGGAAGAGCACAAAGTCTTTCATGTA